>NZ_JBWBUO010000002.1:0-36603 GCF_056173365.1 Nocardiopsis sp. iso_186
ATGACGGTAGAGCAGTCGCTGATAGAGCCAGGTTCGGTCGTGGCGTTCATCAACCAGAAGGGCGGCAACGGGAAAACGACCAGCGCGGTGACGATCGGGGCGGTGTTGGCCGCGCGCGGGGTGCCCGTGACCCTGGTCGATGCGGACCCGCAGAACGGGTCGGCAACGGGGTGGTTGCCTCCGCAGTGGGACGACCACCCGGTGGACGAGCGGCGCGACCTGAGTCACGTGCTGCTGGGGGAGGTGGGTCTGGATGCCGCGACGTGGCCGACCACTGTCGCTGGCCTGGACATCGTGCCGTCGTTCAAGTCCTTGAAGTCCTTCGAGTTGCTAACTTCCCCCGGGCTGGACTACACGCTCCGGGAAGCCATCGAAGAGTCCACGCGCACGGTTGGGGTGTGGCTGCTGGATTGCCCGCCCAACCTCGACCAGATCACGGTCAACGCCTTGGTGGCGGCCGGGGTGATCGTGATCCCTGTCAGAGCTGGCGGACTGGACTTCCAGGGGGTCGAGGAACTCAACACGACGTTGGGGATCGTGCGCAAGCGCCTGCGTCCCGACCAGCGGACCGCGGCGGTACTGGTGACTGCTCGACAAAGCAGCGCACTAAGCACCATGGTCACCGAGCAGCTGTTGGCGGACTACCCGGATGCCTATCACGGGTCGATCCGAGCGACCGTGAGGGTTGGCGAAGCGCCCTTCGCCAACGAGCCGTTGACGACGTACGCCCCGGACGCGACTGCCACGAAGGACTACATCGACTTCACCGAGGTGCTGTTCGCGCCAGTACTGAAGGAGTACAGCCGTGCCGCCTAAGAAGGCGAAGTTCACAGTCGGTACGACAAAGAAAGAAGAGGTACGGCCCTCTGGGGGGCTCCTGAACGAGTTCATCCAGGATCAGCGGCTCTCAGCGGCGGGGCCTCCCACCAGCGCACCGATCAGCGATCTGGTGGGGAACCCGGAGAACCCGCGTGACGGCCTGGGCGACATCGAGGAGATGGCAGCCAGTCTGCGGTCACGGGGCCAGCTCCAGCCGGTCACCGTAGTGCCGCGTAGCGCGTATGTGGCGGTGCATCCCGAGCATGGGGACACTCTCGCGACTGCTCGCTATGTGGTGCTGCACGGCAACCGGCGCCTGGCGGCCGCGACTGCGGCCGGGCTCGACGCACTCCTGATTCACGTAGCCGGGTCGCCGGCGGACGCCAGCGAGATTCTGTCCAACGCGCTCGTGGAGAACGTCCACAGACTGGATTTGCAACCGCTGGAGGAGGCCCGGGCACTGCACAAGCTGCTGGAACTGCACGGCACGCAGGCGAAGGTCGCCGCTGAACTCGGTAAATCTCAGGGATGGGTGTCTCAGCGCCTCTCTCTGCTGAAGCTCACTCCGCCGCTGCAGAAAGAGCTGCAGGATGGCGACCTGACGGTGGAAGAGGCACGGTCGCTGGGCAAGCTGAAGCCGGATGAGCAGGTCAAGGCTCGCAGCCAGCAGGGGAGCGGGGGCAAAATATTACGGCGTAATAATTCGCCGCGACCAGCAGCGTCGGGGGGTGCTCCTGGGGAGAAGGAGGGCGGCACACCTAGTCCTCCTCCGGTTCCTGCTCCTGTGCAAGACGGTGGCGGGGTTGAGCAGTTGACGTTGGAGCTGCGGTGGGATGACCCGCAGATTGTGGCTGACGGCCTCTGGTACGGGCTTGGCGAAGAACGGTTCGCCGAGCTTGCGGAGGCGATGCTGACACGCCTGCCCTCCGCGAACGACTCCTGACAGCACACAGAAGGAGGGGCCCACAGCTGTTGCTGTGGGCCCCTCCTTCTTCCTATCTACTTGCAGTTCACGTGCTGCCAGTTACCTTGCGGGTCGGACGGGTCGTAGGACTGTCCGCAGACCTTGCAGTACGTGCCGTTGAGCAGGGGTGCCACCAGGTGACGCCAGCTCCAGCCGCGGAGCGTGTTCGTGGTCTGCTGGTACATAATGGGCTCGCTTCCTGTTGGGAGTGGCCCGGGGCGTCTCTTGGTCGTGGCTGCCTCGGGCCTTTGTCGTGTCTGGGGTCCTGCGGTCCAGCTCGTACTGGACGATTGGGGCGCCTCGGGTGAGGCGGTGGTGAGCCGCTGCTCTACCTCTCCAGTTCGTCGGCGCGCTCGGGCGTGCGCGGGGTGAGGGTGCGTGCGGGCCACTGGGGCGGGGAGTTCCGGAGCCCGATCTCGCGTTCCTGGTCGCGGGCCGTACGGTCGCGGGTCGGGCCGGTGAGGTCGGCGATCCGGGCGCGGCTGCGCATCGCGTTGACCTGTAGCTCGTGCGTCCTGCGCAAGGACTCGTTGACCTCGCGCACCCGCTGGTCGGCCTGGTGGGTGTGATAGCTCTCGCGGATCGTGGCGGTGTAGCGGGCTCCGCGCTGCCACGGCCACCGGGCCCGGGTTGCGGCGATGCGCTCGACAGCGGCCCGCGCCTCGGCAGTCTGGGCGGCCTGGGCGGCCTCGGCACGAGAGACGGTCAGGTTGGCCTGCTCGGCGTGGTTGATGTCGATCGTGGCGCGCTCGACGTTGACCAGGTCCTCGACGGTGGGCTCGACGATTCCGACGTCGTCGATGTGCCAGGTGTCCTCGGCCTCGCGCTGTGGTTCGCGGGGTTGCGGCGTGTCCTCTTGGGTGGAGGCCGGCTGCGCGGCCTCGGTCTCGGCGTCGCGTTCGGTGTCGGTTCGGGTGTGGAGAGCGGCCGCGGCGGTCTCGTGCTCAGCTCCTGCGCGCTGGGCCTCGCCCCTGGCCGCGTGGGCCAGTCGGGTCGCGTCACGGATCTCGCGGCGGATCTCGCGGCGCTGGGCGCGGGTGAGATCGCGGGTCTCCAGGCTGAGCTGGAGCAGAGCGGCGCGGCCGGTGAGCTCCTGGACGCTCTGGCTGTAGTAGAGCGCCTGGGCGGCGAGGTCGTCAACGTGGCGCTGCTCGGGCGTGCGGGGCACGGGCGGCTGGTGCATGAGGGCGGGGGCCTCGGCCTGGTCCCGGGCCGCGAGCCGTTCCAGCCGGGACCGGAGTCCTGCGGCGTACTTGCGGGCCTCGACGGCCCGGTGGTGGGCCACGGAGATTTGGGACTCGATCTGATCGCGCTCGATTTTGGACAGGCTGATCGGGTTCCTGTGCAGGCGGTCGCGCAGTTCTTCGGCGCGGCCACGGTGGGTGCGGTCCTCCCACACGCAGATCGCGAGCTCGTTCTTCAGTCGCTTCTCTTTGTCGGTCATCTTGTCGGTCATCGTGGGCCTTTCTGGGTGGGTGGGGCGCCCCGGGTGGGCGCCCCGACTCGGAGGTGGTTACAGGTCCTCGCCGCGCTCAGGTGGGCGGGGGGTACGTGCGGGCCGCTGGGGCTGGGAGTCCAGGGGGCTGATCTCTCGCTCGTGGGCGCGAGCCTCACGCTGGGGGGTCAGGAATCGGATCATGTCCTGGTGGCTGCGATGGTCTTCCTGTAGGCAATAGATCTGATCCAGCGCGTGGCTGGCGGCCTCGTGCTCCTGGCCGGCTCGGTGGGTGTGGTAGCCCGCGCGCACCGTGGCGGTGTAGCGGGCTTCGCGCTGCCACGGCCAACGGGCCCGGGTGGCGGCGTGGCGTTCGATGGCGGCCTGTGCCTGGGCGGCCTGGGCAGCCTGTTTGGCCTCGGTGCGGGAGACGGTGGTGGCGCAGATCTGCTTGTCGATGGCGGCGATCTGATCGCGGGTGAGGTTGACCAGCTCCGTGGTGGTGGGCTCGCTGTCTGTGGCCATCACCTGAGCGGGGGCGGGCTGCGGTTCGGCCTGGGTCTCGGCGACTCGATCGATCATGGTCGTGCGCTCGGCCCTGGCGGTCTGGGCCTCGCCCCTGGCGGTCTGGGCCAGACGTTCGGTCTCGTCGATCTCGCGGCGGATCTGGCGGCGCTGGGCGCGGGTGAGATCACCGGACTCCAGGCTGGCCTTCAGCAGAGCGACCCGACCAGTGAACTCCCGGGCGCTCTGGCTGAAATACAGCGCCCGGTTGCTGATTTCGTCGATGCGGCGCTGCTCACGTTGAGGAGGAACAGCGCGGGGCGTGTCGATGATGGGGCGGGATCGGATCCTCTCCCGTCGGTCGGTGACCATCCGCTGATAGGTCTGGGCGAGGATCTGCTCCTGATCGGCCGCGCGCTGAAGCCTCGCGCGTGCTTCCTCGGACAGGGACTCGGTGGTGAGCCGGTCGTGGAGTACGGTGGCGCGGCCGCCATGCAGCCTGAGCCTGGCCTCCGCGTCGGCGAGAAGCTGCGTCCAGTCAATCATCGTGGGCCTTTCTGGGTGGGTGGGGCGCCCCGGGTGGGCGCCCCGACTCGGAGTGGTTAACGGGCGGCGGTTGCGCGGTGGCGCTGGGCCGCGTTCTCCAGGCGCGTGACCTCGGCGCGGGCCTCGGCGATGAGACGGGTCTGGCCGGCGGCGATGTAGCGGTGGTAGTCGCCGCGCACGACGGCGGTGGCGTGGTCGCCGCGCCGGCGGGGCCAGGAACCGGCGCGGCGGCGGGCCCGGTCCTGGACGAGGGCCTGTTGCTGGGCGTCGATCGCGGCGGCCTCGGCCTCGGCGATGATTTCGGCCAACTGGGGGAGCCTGCGGTCGATCGCGGTCAGGCATTCGGCGGAGTACTCGGCGCTGCTGGTGGGTGCGGTGGTGCCGTCGTCGATGGTGTCGCCCTCGACGTCGAGCCGGTAGATACCGGGCGGCCACGACGGGCCAGCGGGGTTCAGCGGGGTGCGGTTGAACAGCCCCGAGCGGGGCTCACCTCCTCCCAGAGCCTCGTCGATCAGGTCCTCCAGCTCGCGGTGGGTGGCGACGGCCTCATCAGCGGCCGCGGTGGCCAGGCGCTGGTAGAACTCGGCCTCCCCTCGCGCCACCCGCACCTGGGCGGGGGCGAGTGCGTTGGTGAGGTTGTCGGCGTCCAGGCGGGCCGCGGCCGCGCACGCGCTGTGGGCGCTGGCCGCGCGGTTGTAGTGGGCGCGCCGCACCGACAGGTCGTCCAGGCGTTGCAGGGTGCTCATTGGGGTTACCTCCGGGTGTGGGCCAGCGTGGGCTGGGCCGGGTCGGATGCCGGCGTCCGGGCGACGTCGAGCAGTTGTTGCGTGACGGTGGGGGTGGCGCGGGGAGCGGGGACGCTACCGCGCACGGGCGGCGGGCGACCCTCGTTGTGGCGTTGCAGTTCGCGCACGCGCACCTCCCCGATGTCGTCGATCGCGGAGGAGGCCGCGTGCAGCATCTGGGTGGCGCTGCGGCGAGGATCGGCGGCGACCTCGCGCAGGGTGTGGCCAGCGCTGTGCAGGCGGGCGCGGGTCGCGCGGTCGCGCACCCCCCGCGCCAACACCTCCGGCGGGGCGGGCACCACCGGTTCGGCGATGGCCGCGCGCACCTGGACGGGGGTGGCTCCCTCGCGCCGGGCGGCCCACTCCACGGTCAGGGCGTCCACGGGAATACCCGCAGCCTGCATCTGGGTGGCGATCTCATAGATCCGGCGCGTGGCCGGGTCGGCGATGTCACGCGGCTCGACCTCCCGGCTGGCAGCAGGAAAGTGGCCGGGGGCGGTGATCAGCGCACCCACCAGTTCGGCCTCGGCACGACGACGCTCGGCCTCGTCGCCGGTGCGGTTGTCCTCGGGGGCGTAGGCGATGGCGTCGGCGGCCGGGGCGATGGCGGGCCCGGCCGCGGGGTCGGGCCCCACCAGATCCACCTCGACCTCGACCGCGTCCTCGGTCTCGGCGGGCGCGGGGAACCGCCGCTCCCGCTCCTGCTGGTGGTCGTTGACTCCGTCGATCTCGCCACGCATCGCCGGGGGCAGACGCGACCAGTAGGCGCGCATCCGCTCCACCTGGTCGCGCGCGTCGTGCACGTACTCGGCGCTGGTGGCCATCGTGGTGTCGTCGGTGCGCGCGCCCCGGTAGAGCTGCTCGGCGGTGTCGTGGGTGCGTCGGCGCATCGCGGCCTCGATGACCATCCCCGCGTAGCGCTGGGCGTGAGCGGGGTCGGGTGTGCTCTCGGCGATCTGCACCAGGTGAATCGCGTCCGGGCGCTGGGCCTGGGGCTCGTCGTCCTGGGCGGCGATCTGGGCGTGCACCGCGGCCAGGTCGGCGCGGTCGCCGCGGGCGGCGATCTGACAGATCGCCGCCCACACCCGCTGGTGGTAGGGGCGCTCCAGCAGCGCGCTGGACACGCCCCATGTCTCCACCGCGGTGTCGAGAAGACGGCGGCAGGGGGTGCCGGCCGCGTCCTGCTCGTCGGCCAGCACCGCTCCCAGCAGCGCCGCCTCCGCCCTGATGTGGGGCTCGGCGTGCTCGGGGTGGGTCATGGCTACAGCCAGACCCGCACGTCGGCTCCCAGCTCGGCCAGGTCACGCAGCCGCGCGGCCTCCTCGGGGGAGGGGGCGGGCAGCGGTTCCTGGCCCGGGCGGGTGACGGGCTCGACGTACACGTGAGCGCTCGGGGCATGGGTAAGCTGGGACATGGAAAAGCTCCTTCGCAAGGGCGTTTTTCTTGGGCCCGGGGCCGGCGCTGCAATCGCCAAACCTCGGGCCTTCTGCATCTACAGGTCGGGCTGCAATCCCGAACCTGGTGACCAGCATGCACCATCAAACTCATAACTTCAAGTTTTCAGAAGATTAGATGTTCAGAACTTATGAGGTATGGTGTTGGTGGAGGTGAACACGTGAACTCGACCAACTCTCATCACGGGTACCCATGACCGTCACAGTCGGAGTCGGGCATGAAGTTCGAAAGTTCGGCACTCTAGAGGGTGGAACTGGCCATCACAGAGTGGAGCCCCGACGGATGACAGATGACCAGCGGAGTCGCACCTACGAGCAGCGGGCAGGTAGGAGCACCCGACCGAAAACGGTGCCTATGTGGCCGGACCAATGGGATGCCCTCGGGCCTCCGGCAAGAGAACTGCAGGACGCCAAAACCATCGACGCGCCGCGCATCACAGAGAACACGCTGATCCGGGTGGCCATCGATGTCCTAGTCGAACACGCCGGCCTGCTCGCTGGCGAAACCGAGGACGAAATCAGAACCAGTCTGCTGAACGCACTCCGCGACCGGCAGTAAATCAGATCCCCGACCGGCGCACTCTCGCCAAAGAACCACGCCGACCGGGGGAGACCAGTTAGGAAACCGATCTTGATGTCCATCCTACGGCGGGGCTCGCGTGAGCCCGCTGAGCAGCCCGAACCGGCCACACACGACTCGGCCGAGTCGGCCGACTCTCGTGTTGAACGGGGTGTGCTCGAGCAGCGCACCGAGCAGGGCCCGACGGGGGAGCGCACCATCACGGTGTGGGGAGCGCGTCCCAAGCCCAAGATGAAGCCGCCGAAGGAAACCTCCTCGGACAGTGGCGGGGCCGACCTCGGTTACTGGGTCACGCTCGGCGTCGCGCTGATGCTGCTGGCTGGTGTTGCGATCGGTGCCATGTACGTGTCCTACTCCGCGCAGCACGTCTACACGATGATCTACAAGGGGGAAGGCGACGTCGCGAGGGTCGCGGCTCTGCTGTGGGACATCTCCGCGGTCACGTTCGCGGTCCTGGGCATGGCCACCGCTCTGGGAGGACGCTCTGCGCTGGGCGCCCGCCTGGGCAACTTGGCCTGCGTGGCGGCGTCGGTGCTCATGAACGTGGCCCAGGCCGACAACGACAAAAACCCGGCGAGCTTCCTGCTGCGGGATGGAACCGACTACGGGGCGATCCTGGTGTGGGCCGGCCCGGCTCTGCTGTACGCGGCCGCCTCTGACCTGCTCATCGTGGAGATCCAGAAGCGGATGATGCAGCGTCGTGGCCTGGGCGCCCCCATGACGATGTGGTCGATTGTGAGGCCGGTAGTCACAGCGATGCTGGGGTTCGCGGCCTGGCTGCTCCGGTTGGTGTTCTCCCCGAAGCAGACCATGTCGCTGTTTCGCCAGTGGGTGCTGGCGGAGGTGTCCTACGCTCCGGGCCGCTCGGCGGCTGGTGACCGTGCCCGGGAGGCCGAGCTGAAGGCCGGTGACGCTCAGGCCATCGCGGAACAGGTGCGCGAGGAAAGCGCCGCCGCGATCGCGGCGGCCGTGCGGCGTGCGGATGAACGGATCGCAGACTACGAGCTGCAGCGGGAGCGGGAACGGGAGGCGGCCGATCTCGCGGCGCAGGAGACGGCCGAACAGCGCGCGCGCCTCGACGCCGAGCGTGACGCGCAGATCCAGGACCTGTTGCAGGAGATGGCCGGCCTCAGGACTGAGAGCCAGCGCCTGACCTCTGAGGTGCGGGAGCAACGGCGGCGCGCGGATGAGCGCACCGAAGCCGAACAGCGCGCGGCCCTGCGTGCTCGCGAATCGGCCGCGACCGTGATCGCGCTGCAGCGCGACCTGCGGGGCCTGAAAGACCTGCTCGACCAGACCCGGGGACTGCTCTCGGGCAAGCAAAAAATTCGCGAGCTGTATGAGGACCTGCGCCGCGCGGGCGACCCGCGATATGGCGACACCACCTATGTGGATGTTCTCGCCGAGGAGATCTGCGGGGCGGCCGACCTGGACGGTGCGATCGCGCGTCGCTATCTACGCGAGATCGTGTCCGAAACTGGCCCGCACAACCGGGGTGTGATCGCTGGGACTCGCGAGACCATTGCGGTAGGAGGTACCCGGTGATCAGTGTGATTCAGGATGTGACAACGCGGAGCATGGTCGAGATCGACATGTTCGCGCACGGCGCCAGCGAGGTTTCGGACACGCCCCTGCCCCCCATGCCCTGGGACCTGGTCCCGGTTGAGTACCTGATCGGCGGTCTGGGGATCGCCGCGGTGGGCGGGGCCGTGGTGGGCATGGTGACGCGCGGACTGGGTGGGCAGCGCGCCTCGCGGCTGTCGCTGCGCTGGCGCGCCCGGTTGCGCCTGCACGCCGGTCCGGGTTTCGCCGGTGAATGGGACCTGTGGCGCGGCTACGGTCTACCGGCCGCCCGCGCGGTCGCGCGCACCACACGGCCCTCGCTGGGTTGGTGGCGGCGCCACTCCGGGCGGCACTGGTGGGAGTACGCCACCCGCATCGGGTGGGCGCACGGGTGGTTGAACCGCCGCCCGGTCTATGCCACGCAGGAACAGGTCGTGTTGACGTTTGCCGGACCTCGGCAGGGCAAGTCATCGGCTGCGGCGGGGAGGATCATCGACGCCCCGGGCTCGATCCTGGTGACCTCTATCCGTGATGACCTGATCGCCAACACGCTGGCCTGCCGCTCACAGGTGGGGCGGATCTTCGTGTGGAACCCCGAAGGACTCGGCCAGTACGGCAATACGTTGAGCTGGGACCCGGTGGCGGGGTGCACCGACACCATGGTCGCCGCGCGCCGCGCACGCTACATGGTCGAAGCCCAGTCGGGGGCCGGCCTGAGCGACGCAGCCTTCTGGAACGACCAGGCGTCGATGATCCTGAGCGGCTGTCTGCACGCGGCCGCGCTGGCCGGGTACGGCATGGACACCGTCTACCGGTGGGCCACCGGCTCCACCGCGCAGGCGCTGGGCATCCTGCGTCGTGCACGCGGGGCCAACCCCGCCGACGTCTCCACCTTGGCGCACTTCACCGAGCACATGGCCGAGCGCACGGCGTCCTCGGTCACCACCACGCTGGGGGGTGCGCTGCGGTTCATGACCAACCCCTCGATCGCTGAGATGCTGCGCCCGTCCCAGGACGGCCAGGGGTTCGACATCGCCGACTTCGTCAGCCCCGACCGCCGCGACACCCTCTACCTCGTCTCCGACGGCGCCGACTCCGTCACGCAGCCATTGTTCTCGGCGTTTGTCGCGGAGGTGGCCTACCAGGTGCGCCACATCGCGGCCTCGCGGCCAAGACGGCGCCTCGACCCTCCGCTGACGCTGGAACTCGACGAGATCGCCAACACCGTGCCCCTGCCGGTGCACCAGTGGGCGTCCTGGATGGGCGGGTGCGGAATCATGATGCACGTCTACGCCCAATCCTGGTCGCAGCTGGCGGAGCGCTACTCCGAGCAGAGTGTGGAAGCGCTGTGGGCGTGCGCGGGGGTAATCGTGATCCACGGCGGCACGGTGGAGGGGGCACTGCTGGAGAGAGTGCACCGGTTGGCCGGCACCACGACGGTCACCAGCTCCACCGGTACTCCGATGACCGCCACGTACAAGCGCACCGAGACCCAGGTTGACGTCGTGCCGCGCGGGTCGTTCCAGCTGCCCAAGTTCACGGCCGTGGTGCTGTGCGGGGGACTGCCGCCCACGCTGGTGCGCACCGAGAAGGTGTGGCGGCGGCGCGACGTGCGCCGCGCGGCGCGGCGGAGCGGGCCTCTGGAGCTGGCCGCGCCGCAGGTGCGGGTCGCCCCCGAGGTGGACCTCACCCTGCAGGAGGGCTACACCGCCCCCGCGCCCGTGGTGGATGAGCTGGGGGAGCGGCGCTCGGCACGCGACACCCAGCCGCTGGAGGTCGTCGAGCTGCGCGCACAGGAGGCAACCGGCACCGACACAGCGGCGGCAGCGGCGTCTACGGCTCCGCCGCTCCCCCCGAAACCGGGGGACGGCGGGCGGGTGGTTCCGCCGATTCCGCCACGTCCGCAGGTCGCTCCGCCGCTGCCGCCCCGACACACCAACAAGGGCGAAGAGGGATCGCGGCCTTGGCAGACCGGCCCCATGCCCTGGGACCGGCCCCGTGATGAGGATGAGGTCTGATGGATGAGCAGGAGATGCGGGCGCATCTCACCGGAGCCGCCCCCACCCGTGGGGGCGGCTCCGGCCGTGAGGAACAGGGGATGCTGACCGCGCTGTCGGTGGTGAGCACTGACCTGGGGCGGCTGCAGACCCGCCTCGACCACGACCTCACCGACCTGGCACGACAGCTGGCGGAGGTGCAAGAGCGCCAGGGGGAACAGGACACCGTCCTGGAGACGGTAGCGACGCTGAGCGCGCGCATCGACGCGATCCGCGCGGCACTGGAGACCCTGACCGGGGCCGACACCGAAGAGGAGGACGGCCAGTCCGCGCCGACGCAGCCCTTGGACTGGGCGGCGATGGATGAGGACACCCGCCACGAATGGCTCGTCGTCGTTGCCGACTGGCTCGGTGAGGAAGGGTTCACCTGGTGGCCGGCGTTGGAGACGGCCGTCCCGCCGTGCTGGTGGCAGCACAATCCGATGATCCGGCAGGTCAGCCTGCTGTTCACGGCCTACCAGCAGGCGTACAAAGCCCCCGACGAACAGCGCAAGGTGCACCACGAGCTCGATTTTCACCGGGTGATGACTGACACCACCAGCGCCATGTCCGCCCTGGTCAAAGCGCACCGGTGCCTGTCGAAGACAGCCGACCAGCCCCACGTGTTGAACTTGAGCACGGGGCGCACCGAGACGCTGGCGATCCGCACGGCCCGACAGCACCACGACCGCGACCAGGCTCTGGATGAGCTCGTGCGGCTGTCTGCGCTCTCCAGCCAGGAGGGGGAGCCCGAAGAGGTCCGTGACCGGGCGGCGGTCCGGTTCCACGAGCTGATGGACCAGGCCGGCCTGACCGAGCAGGACTACCAGGACCACTGGGCGAAGAAACACGGCTGACCAACACACGAGGAAGGCGGGGCGCACCGGTCGATGCGCCCCGCCTTCGTGTTGGTCAGGCTGTGCCCAGGTCCCCGGCCGGGGGGTCGTCGGTCTCGCACTGCAGCCACATGAGGGTGTGGTGGGCGCCGATGACGTAGTCGCGGTGACGGGGAACGGGATGGTCGATGCCCTCCAGCACCTGGCCGTAGATCACGCGCTGGGCAATGACCTCTTCGCCATAAAGATCGTCACACAGCGGCGGCCAGTTCTCCGGCATCTCCCCGCTGACCGGTCCGGTGCGGGTCTGGGTCTCGCCAAAGGCCCATGCGATCGTCTCGGCGATGCCGTCGGTGAACGGGTCACCGGGGGGTTTGGCCGCGATCTCGAACCGCACCTTTCGCACGGCCTCGGGGTCGCGCACCGGTGGCATAGCCGAGATCGCCTCGTCCTCGTTGATGTCCAGGACGGTGTGGGAGCCGCGGGGGCCGTTGAGGCGGCGCACCAGATCTTGGAGTTCCTGTGGAGTCAGCTCTCGTCGCGGAGTCAGCACTCCCTCGGGGATGGGCTCTCGGTCTTTCAGCGGGATGAGCCACGCGGGCCGCGAATCGCTGGTCATGACAGCCACCCTAGCCCGGGCTAGATTCCTCTACCCAGTCCTCGGCCGCGCTCGGGCGCGGGGGGACGGTAGCTGCTGCGGGGGGACGGGGGCGGACGCTGGGCCGTGGCCTGGGCGCGGCGTTCCAGTTCCTCGGCCTCTCGTCGGGCCAACTGGTCCTGGTAGCGCTCCTGGTCGCGGTCGCGCTGGCGCTCCACGGGGGTGGGCTCACCACCGTGGTCACGGCCGACCCTCTCCGCCTGTGCCTGTGCCTGGGCTTCGGCGCGTTGGGTGAGGATGGCGTGGGCCTGGACAGCGGCCTCCAGGGCGCTGCGCAGCACCGCATCACCCATGGCGGGTTCGGGCGCGAGGGCCAGGTCCAGCTGCGGCTGCTCGACCACGACCTCCGCAGGCTCGGCCTCGACGGGGTCTGTCTCGGGGGCGGGGCGCTCGCGCAGGCCCCTCCTCTCGTGGCCGGGTTCGGGGAACAACTCCTCCTGCCCTCGGATCGTCTCGGGCTCGGCGTGGTCCTGGTCGTCGACCTGGACCTCGGTCTGGGGTGGTGTGGGGGTGTGCAGGGGCGGCAGATCCAGGTCACGGTGGCGGCGGTGCAGCTCGGCGTCGGCGTGCATCGCCAGCTCGCGGGCGGGCTGGGTCGCGGTGTGCCACGCCACCCGCTGCTGGTGGACCTGGGCCAGCTGGTCGCGGCGCTGGGCAGCGGCCTCGGCGAGTGTGTCGTTGGCGCGGGCGCGCTCGGTCAGTGCGGCGCGCTCGTCCTCGTCGGCGGCCATGGTCGCCTGGGCGCGCAGGCGCACGGCCTCGGCCGCCCGGTCGGCGGCCTCGATGGCGGCGCCCCGATGGTCCTGGGCCAGGTGCGGGGGCGCCCAACGGGCCTCGCGCTCGTACTGCGCGCGCCACACCCACAGCTGGCCGTCGCTGGCCTCGTCGATGTCGCGCTCGGTGGACGTGCGCCCCAACGCGGCCGCGGCGGCGTTGTAGGCGGCGCGCTGCTCGGGGGAGGTCCGTTCCGGCGCCACACCGAGCAATTGGCCGGTGACCACGTCGGGGTTGCCGTACTGCTCGCGGTAGGACATGACCAGGCCGGCGCGCTCTTGCCACTCGGTGCGCGCCATGATCTCGGCCGGCACCTCACCCAACCGCTCCACCAACCAACTCGGCGAGTCGGCGGCGGCCTGCTCTCCCAGGGTCTGCACGCGCTGGTCCATGTGCTCGGCCACGTCACGCACGAACTCGTTGAGGTCGGGGTTGGGCAGGTGGGGGGTGAGTGCGCTCCAGCGGGTGGCGATCGCCTCACCGGTCCCGATCGCGCGCTCGATCCGGGCCGAAAGGACCTGCCCGACGCTGCGGACCCGTCCCCATCCACGGCCGGTGACCTGGCCCAGCAGCCCGTTCATGTCGTGGCCGGCGATGACGGCCCGGCGCACAGCGGTCATCACGCTGCCGCGCGCGGGGTCGGCGGACAGACGCTCGTGCACGTCGGCCGGCAACATCTCCTGCAGCAGTTCTGAAGTCTGGTCGGCGAGCTGGTCCTTGACCACCGACTGCCACATCGACCCCAGGTGGGCCATGTGGGTGACCCGCTCGGCCTCCAGCCGCTGGTGCTCGGTCGCGGTCTGGTCGGCCTGGTCGGTGGCCAAGATGTCGGCGAGCACCCCCAGGGGGTCGCGCGTCACGGTGGGCGCGGCCTCATCCACGGCGGTCAGGGAGCTGACCGTGGCGGTCAGCTCGTCGTCCGCGACGGTTCGGGGGTCGGTGGAAGTGGTCGCGTCGGTCTGGTCGATAGGCTCAATGCCGGGCAGCAACTGCTGCCCGCCGATGCGCTCAGGCGTCTGGGCGGGGGTGGTCTCGGGGGTCTGATCCGCCACGGTCTCCGGGCTGACCGTGGCGGTCAGAGGGTTGACCGTCGCGGTCAGCTCGTCGTCCACAGCGGATTGGCGGGGCACCGACTCGGGGCGAAGGTCGGCAACCTCGGACTCGGTGATCACCCACGCGACGTTCGTCTCGCGGCCGCGGGTCAGCTCCACGTACGCCATCTGGCGGGCCATGCCCTCCTCGATCACGGCGTGGCAGGTGTCCACAGTGCGTCCCTGCGCCGAGTGCGCCGTCCCCGCGTAGGAAAGCTCGACGCTCCTTTTCACGTACCTGGCAGGGATTTCGACGTGCTCCCCGGGGATGCCGTCCTGGTTCAGGAGGCGCGCGGTGATGCTCCCGTTCGCGTTGACCCGCATGACTTCGAGCACGTCGCGGTTGGTGAGCTGACGTTTACGGTCGCCGATCCTAATCTTGCGGTCGTTCTCGCGGGCGGCGACCAGGTCGCCGGCCCCGGCCCTGTTGTTGTCGCGCAGGGAGACAGTCGAGCTGTCGTCAACCTGCCCCAGCTCGACCAGACCCTCACGGACCTGCGCCGACAGCTCGACGGCGCGCGGGTTGGTCGCGGTCAACAGCAGCGACCTCTTACCGGCCAGGTGGTCGGCCAGGTAGGCGTCGCGCGCCGCGCTCTCCATCTCCTCCCGGGTGCCGCCGCGGATCCGGCCGTGCCGGTCGTACTCGGCCAGCACGTCCTCATCACCCGCGCGCAGGCGCACACTCGCCTCACGCTCCCACTCCGCGCGGAACCTCCGGACCTGGGTGAGCTGGTAGGAGCCCTGCTCAGCCACCAGGTGACGCATGAGACCGCCCGCGCCCGGCGCCGACAGCTGCTCGCTGTCGCCGGTCAGAACCACCTTGGCACCGGCCTGGGCGGCCAGGTCGGCGATGCGGGTCATGATCTCGTTGGTCACCATGGACGCCTCGTCCACGATGACCAGCTGTCCTGGCTGCAGGGCCGTTCGGCCTTCGTCGATGGATTTGAGCCAGCGCGTGGTGTTGTAGGCGGTGTCCAGGCCCTCGTCAGCCAAGACGTAGGCCGCGTTCTGGGCGGTGGTCAGCCCGATGACGGTGGACCCGGTCTGCTCACGCCACAGATCCGCCGCACGCGCCACCGTGAACGACTTGCCGGTGCCCGCGTAGCCCTCCAACACATCGATCTGACGACCACTGGACAGAATCCCGTAGACCGCCGCGACCTGATCAGACGCGAGATTGTAGGCGTATTTCTCGCTTACCACGGTGGTCAGCGGGCTGACCGTGGCGGTCAGGAACCTGTCCACGGCGGTCAGCTCGCTGACCGTCGCGGATTCACCCGGTGAACCGACGGCCACCTCCTCGACCGTCGCCGACCGCTCGCCGGAGGTCAACGAACCGTCGTCAACCGTCTCGGTCTCCGGGCTGACCGTGGCGGTCAGCCCATCGACCGCCACGGTCAGGCGCTCCACACCGGGGGCGTAGCCCAGACGCTCGGCCAACACCTCAGGCTGAATCGCCGGCGCACCACTGGCGGCCGCACCGTGGACGAACCGAGCCTCCAGGTCCAGCTCCTCGGGCGTGGTCCACCGCTCACCGGTGGGGTCACGGAAAACCGAGGACCCATCGGCGCGCTGCAGCACCGCGGGGATCGCGACCACGTCGGGCAGGCTCAGGCACAGAACCCGCCGTGCGGCGGGTTTGAGTGCCTCGTCGCGGATCTGGACCAGCAACGCCCTGACCCGGGCCGCAGACAGGCCACCCAGCGAGGCGGGAAGGTGGCGGGAGATGTGACGGGTGAGCTCGTAACGGGTGAATGTCGCGGTTTCCTTCTGAGCGTCGGCCAGGGCCGCTGAAATGACCCGGTCCAGGTCCAGCTCGGCGACCTCGGCCGCCGCGCGCTCCTTGTCCTCGTTGCCCAAGCGGAACAGGGCGCGCTTGGGGATGGCCAGCAGCGACGCGATCTCGGAACGGATCGTGCGCTGCTCCCACGCCGCCAACTCCTCGGCCTGAGAAGGCACCACCGCTGCCTTGGTCTTGGCGGTCTTGGTGTCCTTGGTGGCCTGCTGGCTCAACAGGAACAGCACCCGGGCACTGGGGCTGATCCCGTGCTTGGTCTCATAGGCCGCGACCAGCTCCTCCAACCGGGAGGTCACCTCCACACGCCGCGTGCTGAACTCGGCGATCTGGTCAGCGCTCACACCTTCGACCTCCCAGCCCTGACCATCGGCGCGCTGGATCCACCGCACCCCCAGACGGGCGGTGAGCTGCTCCATGAGAGTGCGCTCAGCGATCGCGCTGACCTGGCTGCGCAGCCGGTAGACGGCCTGACCGTCCAGGGACCGCCACTGCCCGTCCGCGCAGAGCTGGCGGTTGAGGATCGCGTTGTGGATGTGCAGCTGGGGGTCGCCGTTGCGGTTCGTGTGCTGGAAAAAAGACGCGGTGACCCATCCGCCGGCCGGTGCCCAACGGCCCGTGGTCACGCCGTTGACCCGCTTGCCGTGGTAGCCCACCCGGGCCCACCCCGCCACCTCGCACGCCTCGTCGATACCGGCCTTGGCCGCGGCCTTGACGGTGTCCTCCAGGATGGTCGCGGCCTCGCGCGCGGCCTCGGCCCGACCCAGGTCGCCGGCCTCACTCGCCTCGCGCACCGTGGCCAGCAGACCCGCGTGCAACAGCGTGACCGATTTGACCGGAGAAAAGGTCAAATCAAAGAACTTCACGGCCTGGCGGGTGTCTTTCTGCGCCTGGATGCGCAGCTCCTCGCGGCGCTCCTCAGTGGCCTCGGGCTCCGACGCCAAAAGCTTCGCGTAGTTTTCCTCGAAAGAGGCGTACCTGCCGATCTTTCGACCCAACCGCGCCTTGTCCTTATCGGGGACCGAGTCGTCCAAAAGAGCGGGGTCGCGCGGGTCGAGAAACTGGTCGAACACCTTGTGCATGACGCGCGGGTCAACCTCAGTCCCCGGGGTCAAACCCAGCGCGGCCGCACCCTTGCCGCCCCAATAGCCGGGCGGCTCGCCGTGCTCGCGCACTGCCGACAAGTAGTAATTCTCAGCACCGGCGGACACGCCCTTGGTGAGGTAGTCGGAGCTGAACCCCTTGCCGACCGTGAACAACCCCAACCACCCCCTTCCTCGTACACGCGTTCGAGCCAACCTCGACCCTGCGCCACCCAGCATACCAAGATCATTAAAGAATGCATCGGTGTGAGGATGAGGGGAGTCGGGGCAGGTGGACAGAGGTTGAGACAGAGGAGGGAAGCAAGAGCGAGAGGGGAGCACGGGGTTGACAGGTGAGGAGGGTTGGACAGGGGCTCGGTCAGAGCACGGCAAGGGAGTCATGAAAAACTACCGGGTGGTACCGTCGAAAAACCCGTCCACTAAGCTCGCAAAAACAATTCGACGGAACACCCCCGCGCCACGCGCGGGGATTCTTTTTGAAATGAACGCTGTTACCCGAAGCGCTTTTGTTTTGACGCGCGCGGCCACTCCCGCGCCGACCCTGCCTTAACCCCCGCCACCGGCCCACCGTGGCCCGGCAGAGCGCACCAGCCACGCGCAAGCCTGCCCCGACTCCCCGAATTAGCCCCGCAGGGCCCTGAGAACATTAAGGAATGCACCGCCATTCCCCGGGAAATCCCATACCCTGAGCGGGAATGAATTTTCGTCCGGGAGGATCCCCCTTGTGACTGCCACCGATGACCGCCAAAAACGCGGCCCCACCCCACCCACCACAAAGGCGCGGACCGGCGCGCGCCCCGCGCGCGCCGGCGCCTCCGCCGCCGCCAAAGCCGCCCAAGAGGCCGCGGCTGAACGGCCGCGCCTGCTGCTCGTGTCCGGGGTCGCGGCCGCGGCGGCCGCCATCGTGGGGTGGCAACTGGGTGGGTGGGTCCTCGCGGTCGTGCTGGCCGTGCTCACGGGAACGGCGGCCGGCCTGATCCAGCGCCGGCGCGGGGCGGCCGCGCGCTGGCGCATGGGAGCCGCCGGGGAACGCAAGACCGGCCGCTACCTCAACCGGCTACGGCGGCGGGGCTGGACGGTGCTGCACGACCGCCAACTCCCCGGAACCCGCGCCAACGTCAACCACCTGCTCATCTCCCCGGGCGGAACGGTCTACAACGTCAACTCGAAGGTCCGGCGCGGGGCGGTGCGCTACGACGCGCGGCGCCGCTACCTGCGCATCGGCAAAGGCAGCGGCTACCAGCTGGTGCAATCCACCCTCTTCGAGAGCGAGCGCATCTCCACCGCGCTGACCCGCGCGATCGGCCCCACACCGGTCATCAGCGTCCTGGCCGTACACGCAAGAGGCATCCCGACCTGGCATTCGATTGAGATCAAGGGTGTGCGCGTCTTGGCCGCACGCCGGGTCCGCAGGTGGCTGCAGAGCCGCGAGACCTCGGCGACCATGGGCGGCCGCGACGTCGCGGCCGCGTGCGAGCGCCTGTTTCGCCCCTACGTCCAGCAGTAACTAACCGAAAGAGAAGGCCCGGCCTCTTGGCCGGGCCTTCGTGTTGTTTGGCGTGGCGGTCCGGGGGCTGACCGCCACGGGTGGCGGCCTGACCGTGGCGGTCAGCTGGTTGACCGCGACGGTCAGGACCTGACCGTCGCGGTCAGGGGGTGAGGCTGCGCCAGGTGCACCGGCCGATCGTGTCGAACGGACCGGGATCGGGTGCGTGAATAGCGCGCCGCCGAACGGCCTCCAGGTAATCCTCCACCTGGCCCAGCGTCATGCTGGGGAGCACGCGGGCATAGGCCCGGCGTACCGCCTCCCGGGCCTGGGCCTGCGTGACGGGGCGCCCCTCGACGCAGAACTGGTCACCGTCGTGAGTGACGTGAGTGATGATCACGGGATGCTCCACTTCGGGGGCCTTCGCCCCGGACTGCGGCGGACAGACTGTCCGCCGTGGGGTGGTCGTTCAGAACAGGGTCGGGCCGACCGGTGGTGGGAGCCCGGCGCGGTGGGCGGTGCGCACGGCCTCGGCGACGTCGGCGCCACTGGTGTGGGCGGTGAGGATGGCGGCGCGGATGGCGCGGGCGCGGCCGGCCGGACCGCGGGTGTCGGCCAACGGCCCGCTCGTGCACCTGGACCGGTAGTCGCGGGTGTTGTCGCCTCTGCTGATCAACTCCCAATGGCTGTCGCGCATACAGCTGGCCTCGTCGCAGGTGTGGGCCACGACCAGGTCCTCGGCGATGTCGAGGTCCGAGAGCGGGCCGTGGGTCAGTTGCCACCCGTAGACATGGGCGCTGACCACCCGGCGCGCGCTCTCACGCGCCCCGTCCACGCGCAGTTTTCCGTGGCCCGTTGACGACAGGCTCCCGACCCAGTAAAGGCAAGCGAGCCCTTCGACGTGGGCGATTTTGGCGCGGTAGCGCTCCCGCACACCCGGGTCGGCGAGCCAGCGGCGCCACTCCGATACGGGTGCGGCCAGGTGCGGTCCGCGCCGGCGCGTGCGCCCCGCCGGGACCGGCGCGGGCTCGCCGAACAGATCAACCTGTTCGGTCGGGGGCTCGGTCACCGGTCGTCCAGGCGGGCCTGCAGGCGTTCGGCGCGCGCCGCGGCCGAGTCGTAGCGGTCTTCGGCACTGCGGGCGCGCTCCTCGGCGCGCTCGCGCGCCTGCTCGGCCTCCGCGCGGCGCTGGGCCTCGACCTCGGCCTCCTGGCGTGCGGCGCGGGCCTCGACCTCGGCCTGCTCGACCCGGCGCATGACCTCCTCGGCGTGACGCGTGGCCTCATCGGCGATGCGGCGCTGCTGGGATGCCTCGGCCAACGCGCTGTCGCGCTCGACGTCGGCGCGGTCGCGCTCGGTGTGGGCGGCGACCATGTCGCGCTGGGCCTGCTCGCGCGCGGCGGTCGCCTGGGCGCGGTCGGCCTCGGCCACGTCGGCGGCGTGGCGCGCGGCGTCGGCCTCGCGCTGGGCGCCGGCCTGGGCCTCGGTTGCGGCGTCGGCGCGCTCGCGCTCGACCCGCGCGGCCTGGACGGCCGCGTCGCGCTCGCCGCGCACGGTGGCGGCCTCCTCCCGCGCGGCGTCGCGCTCGGTGTGGGCGGTCGCGGTCTCGGTGCGCAACCGCCCGGCCTCGGCCTGAGCGGCGACCATGTCGGTGTGGGCGCGCTCGCGCTCGGCGTGAGCCTGGTCGGCCTCCTCCCGCGCCGTGGCCGCCTCAGCCACGGCCCGCTCGGCCTCAGCCTGAGCGGTGGCCGCGTCGGCGCGCGCGGTGTCGCGCTCCTCGCGGGCGGCGGCCTCGCGCGCGGCGGCGGTCTCGGCCCGCGCGCTGTGGGCGGCCGCCTCGGCCAACGCCTCGTCGGCCTGGCGGTTGGCGGCGGCGATGTCGGCCTGGGCCTCGGCGCGCGCGGTGGCGACGATCGCCTCCACCCCGGCCGGGGACGCCACCCCCTCCAGCTCGGTGCGCACGCCCTGGGCGACCTGCTCCAGGCGCTCCACCATCTCCCAGATGCGCGCCACCTGCCCCGGCAACCCCGGGCTGTTGCGCAAGCGCGTGCGTTCGGCCTTGGCGTCGTTGCGGCACGTGGCCGGCGGCAGGCAGTACTCGGGCGGCCGCCCCCCGCCGCCCGGTTTCACGCGGGGGATGGGGCTGGCGCACCACGCGCAACCCTGCGGCCAGTAGCCGTGCGGCGCCACCGACTCGGCGGCGGAATCAAGAGAGTTCGTCATGCCCCCATCCTATCAATTACTGGAATATTGTTTCTAGTATTCCAGTAATTACGGGATGAAAAATGCCGCTCGATGGCGGCGGCGTGTGCCCGGGTGTTTGTTCGGCGGGGTTTCGGCCGAACGGGTTCTGGGCGGCGCGGGCGGTGACTCGGTCCTGGGACTGGGTGGCGCCGGCGCGGGGAACGCGGTGGGTCGGGGTGGTCTCCTTCGGTCGTCGCGGCCGCCGCGGTGAGCGGGTCGGCCGACGGGGTGGTGCGTGGTCGAGAACCACTCTATCGCGCCCGGGCCGCTCGCGCGGGGACTTGCGGCTCACGCGGCCAGCAGCGCGGCGTGGGCGGCGGCGTGGTCGAACCGCCCGTCCTCTCGGCGCGGGTAGCGGGCCCGGCCCCGTTCGCGCCGCGCACGCAGCACCACGGGCGTGCGCAACAGCGCGACCTCCTCGCACCAGGCGGCGTGGGCCACGCGCTCGGCCTCGTAGCGGCGCTCCCGCCTGGCCCGCACACCCGTGGTGCCCAACCGCTCGGCGGCCGCCACCAGAGCGGGCTGCGGTGCCACACGCCACCGCGACGGGGCGGCCGCGACGACCCGGGTCCGCCCGGCACCAGACCTCGGCCTCGAACCGGCCGGGGTGATCAGGCCGTACTGGGCGAGTAGGGCCAGGTGAGCCCGGGTGCGGTGCAGGGTGTAGCCCGTCCGCGCAACGATCCGCTCAATCAGTTTTACGTCGTACAGGTGCACATTTCCCTTCGTCTCGGCCAGCAGAGCGGCGTAGGTGAGCTGCACATGCCTGCCCAGACCCGGGGCGTTGTGCGGGGAGTACTCCGCCCACACGTCCTCAGCCGCCAGTCGCAGACGTGCGCGCAGCACCTCGATCAGACCCTCCCGAGTCGGGGCCGGGCGAGCGGGACCCGGGGCGGGTTCCCCTTGTGTCCCACCCTCCACATTGCCTGTCTCCACGGGCCACTGGGCCCGGGGCACCAGCCGGTAGCGGGCGGCCAGCGTGCCCTCCGACCCCTGCGCCAGCACCAGGCGCCCGTCCATCCGCAGACGGCTCAGCGCGCGGTTCGCGGTGGACTTGCCCATCCCGCACGCCAGCGCCACCCGCCGACAGTCCACGTCCACCTCCACCTCCCCGGCCAGCAGCGCCTGCAGCACCACGAAATCCAAGACCTTGCGATCAGAGGGGCCGGCCGCGTTGCTCCACCCCGCGTCGGTGAGTGTGGCCTCGACCAGCTCGGCCGCCATGTCCACCAGCGGGGCCAGGTCCCGGGCCGCGCGCTCACCGGTGGGCGTCAGCCCCGCCGCGAACTCGATCGCCCGGCGCCACTGGCGCGCGAGGTGGGCGCGCGCCTCGGCCTCACCCCGCGGGCGGCGGCCGCCGCCCGCGGTGGCCTTCGTGCGCAGGTGCTCCCACCCCGGGGCGTGGGGCTCGGCCGCCACCAGGGCCTCCACGTCGGCCCGCGACCAGCGGGCCAGCGCCAGCTGGGTGAGGATGCGGGCCAGGTGCGCACTCGCGCTCTGATCCCCTGCACCCGCGTACTCGCCCGGGTGGGTGTCCAGCAGCCGGCGCGCGATGTCGGACAGGCCACGGCGCTGCCCGCGCAGGCGCATGGCCGCGCGGTCGATGCGGGCCTCCACCGCCCCGTCCTCGACCCTGGCGGGGGCGGGCTCCTCGACCTCGGGCAGCAGCGCGAGCAACGCCTCGAACCTCGCGGTCGTGTTGGTGGGGGTGTCGGCCACACTCAGCGCGTCCTCGGCGCTGATGCCCACCAGCTCGGCGCGGCCTCCCGCGCGGTGGATCGCCCCGGGGGGACGCACACATCCCGTGGCCGGGTTGAGCAGGGGGGAGGTGTCCAACGTCGGCAACCGGGCGGCGGCCGCGGCGGCGATGCGCGCCACCAGCTCGGGTGCGAGTCCCTGGTCGTCGAGGGTGGTGACCGGTACCCACACGTGGCGGCCGCCACCCGGACCGCTCGCGGCCACGAAGTAGGTGAGCCCCGCCTGCTGGAGCAGCTCGACCAGGGTCGCGGTGTCGGCCGCGACGGCCGCCCCGCCTCCCTCACCGTGGGCGTCCAGGTCGAACACCACCAGCTCGTAGGCGCCGTGGCGGCCGGTGAGGTAGAGGGCGTGCGGGGCCTCGGGAACAGCCGCGGTGACCGCGACGTCGCGCTCGTAGGCGTGCGCCCAACATCCGTCGCCGGTGCTGGTGCGGGTGTCCACGCGCACGCGGCCACGGGGTGCGATCCAGCGCACCAGCTCCGCCCACACGTCCTCAGCGGACTGTGGTGCGTGCTCGGAGGACAGGGCTGGCGGTCGCGTGACGGGATGGCTACTCTTCGTATCCGTCGGCTCGATGGGCGGGCAAGCGAGACCAAACCTGGGTGCGTCGGTTATGATGGCTCCGTCTGCTAAATGATCGGGTCTGGAAATCAGGTCTGCTAGTGGGCGTCGTAGGGCCGCACCTGTGGCAAGGGGCGCGTTCTACAGATCGAGGGAGCTGCTTGGCGGCGACTTCCTCGGTTACCTCGGTGCAGAACCGATTGGCGTCAGTTCTGCTACTTCAGTTGTGATGTGATCCCCGCCAGTGGTTGGGAGCCGTGAGGCGGGATCAAAACGTAGTGATGGCCCGGGCCCGGTGGCTCCGGGCCCTACGTGTATCTAGGCCGTTTTTGAGTTGACCGGATCTGCAAGTGGATCGACAGCGGCCAGCTCTTCCAGGTAGAGCGACAGAGACACCCCGCGGGCCTGGGCCGCACGGCGGTAGTGCTCGCGCACAGCAGGAGGTACTGCCGTCTGGAAGGAAACGAATTCCTTTGCGGAGACTCCCCCCGCGCGGCGGTTGCGCCGGGGCGCTGGGTTTGTCGATGACATGGAGATGATCATTCCACATGCGCCCTGCTTTTTAATGGAAAACACAGCGATCTGGTCCGATTGAATCGGGTTTTTTTCCAGCCAGATTTAGAACAGGCCCAGCCGGGCCGCGATCCGATCGGCGTCGGTGAAATCGGCCTGGGTGATCGTGGCCAGGGCCTGGTGGTTCATCACGCTTCCTCGCGGTGGGAGGGGGAGATGAGGACGCCGGTTTCGCGTTGCAGCCGGCGGGCCTCGACCAGCGCCTGGTAGAGGCGGTGAGCCTCCTCGGCGTACTCGGTGTCGGTCGCATCATGGGTCTGAAAGGCCCGGTCTCTCAAGCCCTCACTGAGAGAGTGCACGTCCACGAGCCGGCGCGGGTCCATACCAACGACCTGGGCCGGGTCGAGTACGCGCCATTGGGGGCGGGTGGCGTCCAGGTCGTGAATGAGCAGGGTGGCGGCGGCGATGGTGACGCCGGTGTGGCCGTCCGGGGCGGCCGTGACCTGTTGGGCCAGACTCACCAGACGGTCGCGCTGGTGGCCGGTGATCGGGAGCGTCAACGCGGGCGCGGGCGCCTGGGCGGGGGCGGGTGTGCCGGCAGAGCGCAGCCAGCGCAGGAAACGGGTCATGGTCGTGGTCCTCACTGGGGCAGCTGGGGGGTGTCGAACGTGACTGCGCAGCTCGGTGAGCTCGGCCAGGGCCTGGTCGATCCGGTCTCGGGTGAGCGCTCCGTGGTAGTGGAGGGGGTCGAGACCGGTGACCAGGATGCTGGCCCGGCCGCTGTCCTGGGCGAGGTATCCGATCCGCTCGACCGCGCGGCGCATGTACTGAGCGACGGCCTGGGAGTTAAGATCTCCTGTTCCGCGCACGATGAGCCCTGCGCGGGTCTCCAGGGTCTCGGTGAGGCTGGCCTGACTCATCTCGGCCTTCAGCTCGGACAAGCAGACTTTTTTGATCTCCTCGACGTTCTCCGCGGTGAGCGGGATCTGCCGAGCCCGGCGGGCCTGTTCTTCGCGGGCACGGGCCGCTGCGGGGTTGAGGAAGTCGATGATGCTCACTGCTTCTCCTGGTTTCTGGGGTTGATCGGGTGGCGGCCCGGAGAACGCCGGGCCTTCGGTCGAGCAGAGCTATTGGGTGCCCGCGAGTTCGTCCTCGACGACGACCTGGGCGCGCTTGAGCGCCCGGTGGAGTTCGTCCAGCGCGGCCGTGAGGCCCGGGGCCGGCTCCTCGGGTGCGGGCTCGCCTCCGGCCAGGGTCGCCTCGACCTCGGTCAGGGCCGTCTCGACCTCGGCCAACCAGCGCTCCTGTGCGGTGGTCGACGGGGTCCTCTCCTCACGGTCGATGCCCTGGGCGGGGCGGCCGGCGCGGGCGTTGGGCACGGCTCCGGGCCAACGATTGGCTGCGGACTGGCGCTGCATCCCGCCAACGGCGCGTCCGAGGTCGGCGTAGGTCACCGTGCCGGTGGCCCCGGCCTGGCGGGCGGCGCGGTCAACCTGCGCGTGGGCCTCGGCCTCCAGCAGGGTCAGCACGTGCATGAGGGTCAGCAGTAGGTGGGCGCGCTCGGGGGAGTCTCCCGTCTGCCTGGTGGCGTATGTCCGCGCGAGCTCGGCCAGCTCCCGCGCGAGCTCGCGACCCTGGCCGGGGGTGAGTGGTGCGTGCTTCATGAATGACAGTCTAGCCTGTCATTAAGAGAATGACAGGTGAATCTGTCATTTCCTCGAAGATTTCCGCGCAGCCGGCCGAATTAAAGCCTGCAACCTTTTATACGTGGGATAATCGCCTGCTATGGAGCGCAAACCCCTGAAGATCCGCACGTCGTCCCTGACCGCCGAGACCGTGCGCGAGGCCGCCGACTCGGAGAAGGCGCGGCTGCGCCGACTGGTGGGAGACCGGCTGCGTCGCCGGCTACTCGCCGAGGGCGCAGACCTGGAGACGCCCCTGCACGCCCTGCACCCGGCCGAAGCACGCCGACGCCGCGCTCTGCTACGCCAGTTCAAGACAGAGGTGCGCGCGGGGGCGAACATTCTGGCTTCGGCCGACGTGCTGGTGGAGGCCGCGCTCACCGCCGAGCTCCAGGCGCGCGGGTGGCTGGTGGGGCCGGTGCCCGCGCTGGAGCGGGCCATGGTGCCGCTGTCGCGCTGGCCCGGAACAGGGGGCGGGCGCGCCGGGGCGTGGAGCTCCGCGGTCAACGCCCGAGTGCCCACCAGCCTGTTGGATCGGACCCTGGCCCACTGCTGGGAGCACTCGGCCGAGGCGGTGGAGCGGGTGATCGCCTGGCGCGATCGCCACCCCCACCTCATCCACCGCACCCACCAGCCCGAGGCGTGGCGGGCCTACGACGAACTGGCGGCCGGGGTGCTCACCCCCGGCGATGTCTACCGGGCTGCGCTGCGCCGCATCACCCCGCCCGCCACCCGCAACGGCGCGGTCACCATCGCCACCATCGCCACCATCGGCCTCTCGGGCTGACCCCTGGGGGCTGCCCGGCGCGTCCGGGCACAGCCAGCCTTATTAAAGTCTGCATA
The DNA here is from genome assembly GCF_056173365.1 of Nocardiopsis sp. iso_186. NCBI lineage: Bacteria > Bacillati > Actinomycetota > Actinomycetes > Streptosporangiales > Nocardiopsidaceae > Nocardiopsis > Nocardiopsis sp. iso_186. Next base: position 26,031 of record NZ_JBWBUO010000002.1, read on the forward strand.
CATAAATAACTCCGGCTTCGCGCGCGAAAACCCCTACTCAGCAAGGCTTTCCAGTTAAGGTGGGGCACCCCTGGCCCCCAGGGGTGCCCCACCTTCGCGGGGGTCAGATGTGCTCGATCACGTAGGCGGTGTTCGCGACCGTCGTCACGATGTCGCGGGCGGCGTGGGCGTCTCCCAGCGCCCGGTGCTGTCCGCCGAGGGGGCCGGGGCGGCTGGTGTGGGCGGCTGCCCCGCGCCAGGCCATGGCGCAGGCCCACTCCCAGCGGGGCGCCGGCAGGCCGTAGCGGCGGCTGGCCTGGCGAATCAGGCGCCGGTCGAACGCGGCGTTGTAGGCGATCAGGTGCCTGGTAGCGGCGATCTCGCGCAGGCGGGGCCACACCTGGGGCCACGTGGGCGCCCCGGCCAACTCCGCTGCGGTGATGCCGTGCACGGCCGCCGCACGCCGCTCGACGGGGACTCCGTCGGGGGCGACCAGCGTGTCCAACAGCACCTCGCCGGTGTCGGCGGCGACCACGGCGATCTCGACCACGGTGGCCTGCGCCCCCAAACCGGTGGTCTCCACGTCCACGACGACGGCGGCGCCGGGGGCCAGGGCGCGGCGCGCGGCCGCGATGGCCCGGTGGGCGGGGGTGGCCAGGTCCACCCAGCGCCGGTAGGGCGCGGCCGGGTGCGCGGCCAGGTCGGCGCGCAGCAAGGCCGGGTCCGGGTTGCCGTCGGGGTGGGGCGGCCAGTCCAGGTGCCAGCGGCCAGAGCGCGGCCGGTAGGCCACCGTGGCCTCCACCGCGTGGCGCCGGCACAGGTGCGCGGCGAAGGATTCGATGACGGGCCCGGGCGGTGTGCGCATCCCGGGTGTGGCGGCCACGGCGGCCACCGTCTCCTGCGGGATCGCAGCAGTCTGGGCCCGGTCGTAGAGCACGTGCCCCTCGTAGGTGGCCACCGGGTGCAGGTGCCCCTGGGCGACCAGGTCCTCGACGTGGCCAGCACGCACCGGCCACCCGGTGCGCTGAGCCAGCGCGGCCGCGGTGCGCAGGACTCCTACCGGACGCAGAGCGGACTCCTCCATCGTTCCTCATCTCCTGGGGGTGTCCAGGATGCCGCCCCGAACCGGTTCTCCGGGACAGTTTCGACGGATCGAGGGTCACACAGGCCAGATCTCGGACCGACCCACCATCTCAATTTTCAACACTTGTGTTGACAAATTCAATACTGGCATTGAATATAGAGGTGTCGCCAACGAAAGGAACCGGAAATGGACTGGCAGGACATGAGCAAGGCACAGCAGAACAAGGCCCGTAAGATGTCCGCTGAGCTCAACGTGACCGTGAGCCAGGTCGCCAAGAACTGGGACGACGTCACCGCCTACACCAGCGGAGAGATCACACACGCCGAACTGTGCCAGCGAGCCGGCTGGGAACCGCCCACCTCACAGGACCCCCTCACCACCGAGCTGGCCGCGTTCGCCGCCGAAGTCACCAAACTGCCTGCGCGGCCACCCGTGCAGCGCTTCCGTGAAGTTGAGCGGCTGCGCCACCAGATGCAGCAGCTCTCGGTGAAGGTCCGCACCATCGCGGTACGCGAGCTGATCACCGCTCACGGCGGGGGACACGGGTCCACCACAGCCGCAGCCAAAGAGCTCGGGGTGACCAGCGAAGTCGTGTCGCGGTTCGTGCGCGGCAAGACCCCGGCGCAAGAAGCAGCCGAGCACGTCAACGCCCTGCTCAAGAAGGAGAAGTACAGCACCCTGTTGAGGGCGCTCGCGCAGGGAGACACTCTCCTACTGGAGCCCAAGAGCAAGCTGGCGGACAAGAACCCCATTGAGCGGTACAACGTGTTCGGGGGGGCTCTGGATCTCCTGAGGCAGGAGGGCTACGCGTCCGACCCTCTGGACTTCGACGCGATCGAGAAATCGCCCTGGGAGGGCGTGGCCCTGGACCTGCCCAGCTAACCTGTCGCAGGAATAAGAAAGGTGGGGCGCCCCCGGGGAGCGGGGCGCCCCACCTTCACGTGGGGGCAGGTAGGCATCAGCGGGGCAGCAGTGCGCGGGCCTGGTCGTAGAGTCCGGGCCGGGTGGGCAGTCGCAGACCGGTCGCCCATGCGGGCGGAGCCACGGCCAGCGCCGCGCGGATGCGCCGGTCCCGGCCGGGCTGCAACAGCAGGACCCCGACCGCGCTGTCCAGGTTCGTGAACAGCGCGTCTACCCCGGGTTCGCCCTCGGCGCGGTGGCACATAGCGATGCGCAGCGGATCGGGGGCCAGCACGGGACGTTCGACGAGAACGGTGGCGTAGGCGGCGGTCAGCGCGTGCACCGTGGTGGCTCCGACCCGGATGATCTGCTCGCGCTGGGCCAGCTCGCGGGCCCGGTCGCGCGGGGTGTAGGCGGGTGTGCCGGAGGTGGGCAGGCGGCGGGCGAACGCGCGGCCGAGCGGGTGCGGACGGCGGGTGGGTGTGGTCATGGCGTGGTCCTGAGCTGTGGTTCGGGTCCGGGCCGGTGGAGTCCCCTCCTCACGCAGGGGAGGAGTACCGCGCGTGGTCACGGAGGGGAGGACGGATCTCCGTGCTGGCGTCTGCGCAGTCCCTGCTGGGAGGTGTGAGGAGGGAACACCACCGACCCGGCGGGCGGCCGGGTGTCAGATGGGTCGTCCCATGCGCCGTAGATCGGCGTGGGCGGCGTCTCGGTCCAACGGGCGGCCCTGGATCTGGGCGCACATCGCGTGCAGGTTCATGACGTGGCGCTGAGGAGAGGCCGGCCAGGCGTCCAACGTCCCGCTGGTGCGCAGCCCCGCCTCCGTGGCGCGGGGGCTCACGCAGGTGGCGATCGCGGAGCGCGCGGCCCGGTCCAGGTGGCGCAGGTACACCAGCCGGCTGCGTACCGCCCGGCGCAGTTCGAGACTGCGCAACACCGTGCCCGCGGTGCCGAGGGCGGTGGCCACGGGCAGCTCCAGCAGCCACTCGTAGGCGGCCACCGCGCGGGCGGGGGCCAGGTGCTCCAGGGAGGGGGCGCCTGGGGCCAGCAGGTCTCCGGCGATCAGCAGCCCGGAAACGGCATCCCACACCAGGGTGGTGGCGGTGCCGGTGCGATAGACCCGGGCGCTGAGCCCGGGCAGGGCCATGCCCTCGGCGGGGACGTGGGCCGGGGTGATGCGCTGGGCGTGCTGGGGCACGCGCTCGGCCAGACCAGCGTCGGGTCCGGTCCACACGACCGCAGTCACGGGATGGGCCGCGTGGGGTCCCCATGCCCGGTGCAACATCTCCTCGGCCTCGACGGTGCTGAGCCCCGCGTCCACGAGAACGAGCTCGCCGTCCTCGGTGGTGAGCACGGTTGCTCCGGGGCTGTCTCCGGCCCACGTGCTGGCCCGGCCGGGCAGAACGGTGAGCAGGTCAGCGGAGCGGGGCGGGAGCGCGGGGGCTGTCATCTGTGCGGCCATGGCTGCCTCCTGGTGCCTGAGTGGTGGGTGGTGTCGCTCTGCACTCAGACGACCACACGCAGGAAAGGCCGTCATCACCGATAAACGGGACGAAAAACCCTTGACCAGGGGATTCATTGCCCCTATGGGGGTTAAGCTGGATTAACTCGCGGATACGCTCTCTTTAGCCAGAAGCCCGTATTTGACGGCAATCGAGCGTAAAGTAAAGAACGCCTTGACCTTTTCCTGAACCTACTTCACCGGCTTTACGAGGTAGATTTTCCAGCTTCCTTTGCCCCTTTACCCGGCCTTGACCCCACAGATGTTGACCGGGACCTATGGTGCCCGAAAGGGCAAGGAGGGCTAGATGGGAATCCGACCTGAGATCTTGAAGTACGTCCAGGCAGTCCACCAAGAGCGGCATTTCGGCAGAGCAGCGGAAAGGTGCTACGTGTCATCCACACGAATGTCTGAGGGAATATCCACTCTGGAACGACAACTGGGGGGCCAGATTTTCGTCCGGGGCGGCAAACGCCCGGTGGTCCCGACCCCGTTCGGCCGGCAGGTGATCGCCTACGCCGAACAGATGACCCAGGCGCTGGACCGACTGCCCAGTGCCGCGCGCGGCGATGATCCCGGGACCGACCAGATCGCCGTTGGCTGGCTGGGTACCGGCCTGGGCGAGTCGTGGCCGGCGATCGTGACCGCGTGGCGCACGAGGTTCCCGAACACCAAGCTGGTGCACGTGCCCATCAACGGGCGCAACCACGACACGCTGTTGGACATGCACCTGGCCGACCTCACCATCCAGTGCCTCTCGGGCAGCGAGGGGTCCCACATCCGCACCCACACCGCCTACACCACGCCGCGCGCGGTCGTGGTACCCGCGCACTCGCCCCTGGCCGCTGCCGACCAGCTGGATCCCGGGGACCTGGCCGACGAGACGTTCCTGTATGCCCACATCCCCGCCGCGCTGCAGGCCACCTGGGATGACCTGCCCATCGCCGAGGGCTCGCGGGTCGCCGAGATCACCGATCCCGGGGAGGTGGCCTCCTCGGTAGCCGTGACCGGGCTCATCGCCAACCACTCAATGGCGGCGGCATCGCTGGCTGTCCCGGGGACCGTGTTCATCCCGGTGAGTGGCCGTGAGGTGGCGATCGGCACCGCCTCCCGGGCCGACGACGACCGACCCGCGCTCACGACCCTGCTCGACATCATCCGCATCTTCGAGACACCCGCCCCCACACCCACCAGCTGACCTCGATACCGCGGGTGGCCGCGTTCGCCCGCACCTGCCCCCTGCCTTGGGGGATCCTGGGATCCCCCACGAACAGGAGACGAGACGGCATGAGCACCCCCGACAGCGACCAGGACACGGTGCAGGTGAGGCTGCGCGGCGGACCCCGCGACTGGCACAACGAACTCCTCGACGTGGCGGCCGCCGACCTGGCCCACCCCGACGCCGTCGGCACCATGCTGATTTCCGCGCACGCGCCCGACGTGAGGATTGAACTGTGGGAACTGGTTCATGACGCCGGCGCGGGCGGCTGGTCGGCCGCACCTGTCCGGGACTGACCAACCACCTCCCTGCCCGTCTGGCAGGGAGGTTCTGCGTTCTACGAGCGGGGCGCGCGCACGGTGGTGACAGTCTCTCCACTCACCCACGGGGCATCGACCGGGCCCTTGACGTGGGGGTGGATCCACTTGGGCTTGTGCCGGTCCTGGGAGGGATACCACTGGTTGCGCCAGTGGCCGCGAACGACGAACTTGACTCCCAGAGCACCGCCCGGCTTGCTCGACGTGCTGCGGGGGCGGTTCAGGTTGACCAGGCGCACTGCGGGCAGGGGTCGGCCGCGCTTGGCCAGCGTGCGCGCCAACCGGGTCTTGTCGGGGGCCTCGTCACGACCATGGGTGAGGTCTTGGCCCATGAGCAGCCACGTGGCCACCAGGGTTCGGATAAGCGGCTCTACCCACTGGGCCCGATACACCAGCGAGGGGTCCTCGCCAGCTGTCTGGCTGAACCACTTCTGGGGGTGGCTGGTGAAGGGCAGCACCGCCTCGCGCTCGAAGCTCAGCGGGAAGAAGACCTTGGCGAACGCGGCGCGCTGGCCGGGCTCGGTCAGCGCCGCGCTCAGAGCGCCCATTGAGGAGTAGGTGTAGAAGGACACCCACACTGTGGAAGCCGGGCCCTCGGAGGTGGGGGTGAACGGGCCCCACGCACACGCCACGACCGGATCGGCGTCTGGGCTGGTGGTGTCGTCGGCGGTGGCGATGGAGGCGCCCCATGCCAAGAAACCGTGTCGGGCGGGCAGATCCTCGGGCCGTAGGGTGAAGTCGGGCAGGCTGGCCCCGGCGTGCAATGCCAGGCGGGTGGCGTCCTCGGAGATGTGGAACAAGTCAGCCGACGCCACCCGGTGCGCCTCAGCCTTCGCCAAGACCGTGGCTTTGTGATTGCGGGGGAGGTGCCTCCATTTGGGCGGGGTGTAGAACAGCCGCTCGCCCAGTACCTGTGGCTGGTGGTTGAGTCCTCCTCCGGTGTCGTCGGTCATGCCCATGATGCTGGCCCACATCGTGGGACCGGTTTCCTCCAACCAACGGGCCAGGCCGTGACGCAGCTCGGGCACCTGCCTGGCCGCGACAGGGGAAGGTTGGGGGTCGTGGGCGGGGGGTGCGGCGTCGGCCACGTAGGGGTCCCTTCGGTAGATGTAGCGGGTACGTTGCGCTGCGACCGGATAGTAAGCCGTTCACCGGTCGCGGTGTGAGGCGTTTGGACCATTCACCGGTCCACGGTCAACCCCTCCACCGCGCGGGTCTTGTCCGCCTCGCTCGGCAGGGTGTAGCGGCGGGTGGTGTTGATGTCGGCGTGCCCCATCAGCTCGGCGACGGTGACCAGGTTGACGGGGCCGGTGGCCAGGTCGCCGCGGCCGCGCACCAGATCGGTGCCGAAGGTGTGGCGCAGCACGTGCGGGCCGAACGCCTCGCCGTCGTCGGCCGGCCCGATCCCGGCCGCCGCACCCAGAGTGGTGACCACCGCGTTCGCGGTCCTGGTCGACAACCCTGCGCCGTCTCGGTTGCGGATGAGCGGGCCTGAGCTGGGGCGGCCGAGGTCGTCCAGGAGCGCCTCCAGGCTGGTGCGCACCTCGGAGTGCAAAGGCACGCTGCGGTTCTTGCCGCCGAGTCGGCCCTTGCCGCGCACGCGCACGCTCCCCTTGCGCGCTGACAGCCGCACGTCGGCCACCTCCAGGCCGGTGATCTCGGCGACGCGCAGTCCGGCGTAGTAGGCCAGGTGGCAGATGACCCGGTCGCGGGGGCGTGCGTCGCGGGCCACGGTGCGCAGGAACCGCAACAGTGTGCGGGGCGGTAGTGCGCGGGGAGCCGTGGGTCGGGCGACGTGCTCGCGTTCGACGACCGGTCGGCCCGACCCGCGCAGGGCGAAGAACGCCTCGATCGCGGCGATTCGGTTGTTGATGGTGGCCGCTCCCAGGTGGGTGCCGCGGGGGCTCCGCTGGTTCTTCAGGGTGCGGCGGTAGTCGCGCACCGCCCAGTCCCGGGCGGCCGCGTCGGTGAGCGGGTCGCCCTCGACGGCGTCGGCCTGGCGGGCCTCGGCCAACCAGACCAAGAAGGAACCGGCGTTGCGGGCGTACTTGTCGCGGGTGCCGGTGCCCAGCTCGGTGCGCGCGGCCAACGCCTCGACGAACCTCCGGTGCTCCTCGGCGAGATCGGCCGGCAGGTCGAGAAGTTGGCGCGGCCGCCCGGTGCGCGTGTTTCCAGAAGTCGAATCGGGGGTCTGTTCTCGACCAGAGGTCGTGTTTCCAGAAGTCATGTCGAGAGTTTACTTCCGGAAATGACGATTTCCAGAAGTTGGCCCGCTACGCGAGTGCCCCGGACCTGTTGCGCATCGGCTGCTCCGGTGATCAGAGATCAGGCCACCTCTGGCTGGCTCCAGACCCGCCGTTGCAAAGAGGATCTGGCTTGCGAATGGGCGACTAGGGGATTTTTGTAGTTTTCGGTTACCATCGGCGCTAGATTGATGTCGGGTGTGGAAAGCGCTGTTGATCAGCGGTTTCATAAAAAAGATGGCCCACGCTTCGCCGCCAAGCATCCGCGTGGGGCATTCCCTGCCGATACCTGGATAGTCCAGCGGTCCGGAACACGGCGAAGGGGGCGAACGACTTGGTCGTTCGCCCCCTTCGTTACATCACTGCGGTCTTTACGATGTAGATCAATGACCGGTGGGGTGGGGGAGAGATGCCTACTCCATTCCGGCCAGGTACTGCTCGTCTCCGATCCTCTGCCAGAGGGCGTCCAGCTCCACCGCCCACGACAGCTCGTCAACCGCGCACGAGACCAGGGAGAACAGGTCCTCGCGCTGGGCCTGCATCCCTACTTGGATCGCCGCTACACGCCACCCTCGATAGGCCACTGAGAACCGCATCCGCGCGCTGTTCCACTGCTCCTGGGCAGCGGCGTACTCGTCGCTCATATGTCCTCCCTGGTCGGGGCGTCGCCTGGGCGCTTCTTGCAGGTCGGCGCATCATCGCACGGTGGACTCCTCCGCTGCCAGACTCACCTGGTGATCGCCTCACCGGAGCTCCACCACACGGCGGCCACGACCTGCGCGCGGGAGAGCAGCAGCGCACGCCACCGGTGAGCAACCCGCGCACGTCGCCGGCCCCGGTCTCGGACCGGTGCGCCGATCCCGCCGCGCACCTGCCACCACCACACGACAGAGTCGCGGGATCGGTGTAGCGGGATCCGAGACAGACCTGGGCCACGGCCGGGCGGAAGACGCCGGGCCAGCGGGGTGGGCGCTCGCGGTGGTGCGGGGCCTCAGATGGTGTTGGCGGTGATGAAGCCGCCGGCGACCTGGTGGCGTTGGGCGGCGGCGGTGATGGCGGGCATGGCCTCGACCCCCCATCCCAGTTCGATGTGGCCGATCACGACCAGCACCAGGCCCTGCTCGATGGAGGTGTCCAGGGCGGGCCAGGTGATCATGTCCCCGTCGTAGACACGCACCCCATCGGGGTCGGTGACGGTCAACCGCCCGTGGCCGATCGTGGCGTTCCAGTCGTCAACGAACGCCGGGGCGAACTCGGCCTCGATCAGCTGCAGTCCGGCGGTGAGCAGAGAGTCCAGCGCGGCGGCGCGCAGCTCCTCGACCAGCCCATCGGCTCCCAGGTCGATGGCGATCAGGGGGACGCTGTCTCCGCTGGGGGTGGGGATGAGGGCGGGCTGGGCGGTGGCGACGTCGGGCATGGGGGCGACACTACCGGCGCTACTGCGCGGCCGCGGCGGGTTCGCGGGGGTTCACAGGACGGTCTGGGGTCCGGTGCCCAACCCCTCCCATCCGGTAGCGGTGGGGGCGGGGCGCAGGCGGGTGTCGATCTCGGCGACCAACAGCGCGGCGTCACCGGCGTCGGCGACCAGCGGCTGGCGGGTGTCAGCCCACCGCCAATACAGCTCTCCCGCCCCGGTCAACGGAACAACGAGTTCGACTCGGCCCTGCTCGCCGTGGATGCGGGGTGTGAGCAGCAGTGCGAGGTAGGGCCCGGAGTCGCGGGGGACGGCGTTGTAGCCGCGGTGCCATGCCTCGGCGATCAGGCGTTTGGCCAGGTCCTGGACCCGGTGGGGCTGCCACAGGGCGATGAGTCCGAGGTGGGTGCGGCGCAACACCTCCGGGGCGACCCCCGGCGGCGGGGTTTGTCTACTGGAGGGGGGTTTGACCTGCGGTTTTCTGGGCGTCATGCCCTGACGGTAGATCCGCAAGGCCTTCGTGCTGTTTCTGGTTGAAACAATCCAAGCTTGACTCCTGTCTCAGGTGATGCGCATCCGCGCACCCAGCGCGCGCAGGGGCTCGGGCAGATCCCGGCGCGCGTCGATGAGGTGTGTGGCCGTGTGGCGGGCGCTGGGGTGGTAGCGCACCATCTGCGGCGCGACCTGTTCGGCGGTGATCAGGCGCTGCAGGCAGCGTTGGGGTTGGCCGCTCTCCAGTAGCGCGCGGGCGATGTCGATGTGGTGGTGGGCGGTGCGCTCGGCCGCCAACCCCACGAACGACCGCTGGCTCATGGCCGCGTCGCGGCGTAGGGCCTCGTCGTGGTCGGCGAGCTCCACCGCGACGGCGGCGCCGTGCACCGCGACGTTGACGGGCCCGAACTGCAGGGCGTAGTAGTCCAACGCCCGGGGGGAGACGGTTTGGGCGATGTCGTGGGCGCGGCCGTGGTGGTCCCACGCGTCGTGGGCGCGACCGGCGCGCGCGCACAGCATGGCCGCGCGCAGCTGCAGGGCTCCGGCGACCGCGCGGGCGGCCGGGGTGGTGGCCTCCACCTGGCCGGCGGCGCGCTCGACCATGGTCAGGCCCTGCTGCCACCCACCCGCCCCCATGATCAACAACGCGCGTGACAGGCGAACGAGGTGACGCAGGTTGGGGTCGGACGCGCGCTCGGCTGAGGCGGCGGCGCGCTCGACGGCGAGTGCGGCCAGGTCGGTGTAGCCCAGCCTCCTCGCCAGCGAGGCGGCGATGGCCTGGGCCGCGTTGAGCACGGTCCACGCCCGGGGGTCCTCGGTGTCCAGGGCCTGGACGGTTGCCTCCTCCAACACCGCGGGCAGCCGGGAACCGACCCGGGTGTGTTGGGCCGCCTTGGCCAACCGGCGCAGCGTGGCGATCTCGCTCTGCAGTTGGGGGAGTGTGCGCGGGGGTGCGTCCAGCTCGGGGGGCACCTCGACGTAGGACAACGCCAACCTGATGTCGGGGATGGCGGCGTGGACCCGGTCCTCGGCGGCCGTGTCGCCCCGGTAGGGCTGGCCGTTCAGCTCGGTCGGATCGACCCGCAAAGCGCGCGCGGCCGCCGAAACGAAGGAGGGGCTCGCTACGCGGTGGCCGGTCTCGACCAGGGCGACCATGGACCGGGTGTAGGGCATCGACTCGGCCAGACCGGTCTGGGTCAGGCCACGGCGTTTGCGTGCGCGGGCGATGCGGGGGCCGACACTGTCGTGGCGGGGGTGGTCGGACATGAGGGCCTCCCGGGAGTCGTTCTGAGCTGGCTGCCGGTTCCAGGCTAGCCACCTGGGGGGCGGCACGCTGTGACTCAGGCGGTATCGGTGTGTGCCTCCAGTGGTGGCATTGGTGGTGCAATGCTGTGGCGGTGACCCCCGAAGAGGAGAAGAGACGG